>DASXOZ010000012.1 GCA_036493895.1 Candidatus Binatia bacterium
CAGTTGATGCGCGCTGGTGCCTGACCCCATGCCGCGCCCATCCCGCTGGCACTCCCACCAGGCTGGTGCGAAACACGAGCCATGGCCACTTACCACGGATCCTGTCACTGCGGCCGCGTGACGTTCGAGGTCGAAGCCCTCGCCGTGACGACGTTCGACGGGCGCAACTGGGAACGGGCCGCGCTCGAGCACGGATGGCGCAAATAGCGGGAACGCAGCCGCATCGATCACCGCCGCGCCGGATTTCGTCTCCCCGGTAAACCTCGACGGGCAGTTACGCTTGCGCGGCGCGACGAACCCTTCTTACGCCGCGTCCGACAGCAGATCCTCCGCCGTCAGCTCGCTGGCGTTGCGACCGCCGGCGAACTCCATCAGCCCGGCTTTCTCGTAGTGCTTCTGGATGCGCGGCGAGAACAGCCCGATGTACTCGAGATTCGGGATCAGGCGCTTGAACATCAGCGCGCGGAAGCTGCGCATCAGCGGCAGCTCGGTCATGATGCGGTCCCAATCCTTGCGGCGCAGCCGGTCGCCGAACCACTCGTCGTAGACCTCGTGGGCGAGGAAGCGGTTGCGCATCAGCAGGCCCACTTCGAAGGCCCAGTCCTCGCGCTCGCGCAGTTCCGCATCCGACAGCGTCGCGTAGTGGGACTTGAGCGCGAGCACGCCGTAGTGCACGTGGCGCGCTTCGTCCTGGATCACGTACTTCAGCATGTCCTTCATCAGCGGCTCGCCGGTGGCCTGGTACATCGTGTTGAAGGCGCCGAGCGCGAGTCCCTCGATCATGATCTGCATGCCGAGGAACTTCATGTCCCAGCGCGCGTCGTGCATCAGCGCATCGATGATCGTGAACAGGTTGTCGTTGACCGGGTAGAGCTTGCCGAGCTTGGTCTCGATGTAGCGCAGGAACACCTCGACGTGCCGCGCTTCGTCCATCACCTGCGTGGCGCCGTAGAACTTGCCGTCGAACCAGCGCACCGATTCGGTAACCTGCGCCGACGCGTACAGCGCGCCCTGTTCCCCGTGCAGGAACTGGCTGAGAATGAACGACGTGAAATCGTGCAGGAAACGGCGCTGCTCCTTGTCGTCCAGGCGGATGCCGTGCTCGCGCAACCCCGCGACCGGGACGAATTCCATCGGCATCAGCAAGCGCTCGGGCCGTTCGGGATCGACGTCGGTCGACCAGTCGAGCTTGGTGTCGGCGTCCCACTGATTGGCTACCGCACGGCGGTACAGGTCGTACATCTCGGGGTAGTCGCCGCCGTAGCCGAAGTCGAAGCTGGTCTGGTAGCAGGCGGGCATGTGCACCTCTCCGCCCTGCTTGCCGCGCTTGAGCACGAAGCCACGGCCTACCGAGGGAAGCATGCCGGCGAGCACCTGCTTGTTCTCGACGGCGGCAGCGATGCCCACCGCGTCGAGGACGTCTTCGACGTAGCGGCGGGCCGGCTTGGGCATGAGGTCGAGGGCGAGATGAATCATGGTTCGTTCTCCTGTCGGATTTGAAATCGAGTAGGCGGAAAAGCTGGAAATTCAGAAGTCGCGGATCACGACGCGGCCGTCTCCGAAGGAGCAGCAGGCCAGTGCGTAACCGTCGGCCCTCTCGGCTGGCGTCAGGCAGTTCGGCTCGGCGGCGACGACATTGCCGTCGATCCTGATCTTGCAGGCGCCGCAGCCGCCCATGCGGCAGCTCGACGGCAGCGTGATACCGGCCGCGTCGGCGGCCTCCAGAAGCGTCGCGCCGGGCTTGGCAATTACCGTTTTTGCGCTGGCACCGAACACCAGCGTCGCGGCGGTCGTCGGTGCCGCGGTCGTCGAAGATTCGGCATACTGGAAGCGCTCCAGGTGAATGCGATCGCCGGCGACACCGCGCGCTTCGAGAGCGCCGACGACGCCGTTCATCATCGGCCCCGGTCCGCAGACGTACCAGGAGTCGACGTCACGATCGCGCAGCACGGCGGCAACGCGCGCGGCGTCGATCGGCCCGGTGAGCCCGTTCCATCCAGGACCGGCCTCGTCCACGGCCAGGATCACGTCGAGGCGGCGCCCGAAAAGTTTCTGCATCGCGTCGATGCGCGAACGGAATATGATCTCGTCCTGGCAGCGGCTGCCGTAGAGCAGTGTCACGCGCGACTGCTTCTGCGAGCGCAGAAGCGTCTCGAACATGCTGATGAGAGGCGTGATCCCTACTCCACCGGCGACCATCGCGACGTGGCGCGAAGCCGCGTGGTCCGCGTCGATCGTGAATCGCCCTGCAGCCGGTGCCGCACGAAGCACGTCGCCCGCTCGCACGCGATCGTGAAGCCAGCTCGAAAGCGTCCCGCCTTCCACGCGCTTGACGGTGATGGCCGGCTGCGATCCGGCCAGCGGCGAAGTCGAAAGCGAGTAGCAGCGCCGGTGTTCCTTGCCATCGACCTTCGCAACGATCGTCAGGTGCTGCCCTGCCGAGTAATCGAGGCCGGGAGCGTCCAGGACGAAGGTCTTCGCGTTCGGAGTCTCGTCGATCACTTTCGCGACGACCAGGCGCAGGAGGCCGCCCGGCGACGGCCGCGCCCAGCGACGGTTCGGCCGGCACAGGACCGGCGCCGCCGCCGGCGGCGAGAAGATGCGGGTGAAGCTGGCCATCGCGAGTCCCATCGAATCGACCTCCGAATTCAATAAGTGTTTAGTAACACTACACACTCAGGATCGTCAAGGGGAATCGCCCGGGGCGGCGCAAAAAATGCGCGCGGGCGCGACGCGGCGGCTGGCGCAGCGTCAAAATCTCGTTTTGATTCGAGAATTTACGGCTTGGACGGGACGGGGGCGAAATCCTCGAGGAGGGCGGCGATCTTCTTGCGCCTCAGGATCCCGAGCATGCGCAGGACCATCGGCTCGCTGGTCTCGATGAGCTCGAGCGCCCTGTCGCCGGACATTCCCGCGATGCGCTCGACCAGCGCCCTCGCCTCACGGCGAACCAGCGTGGTCATTGCGTCGTCGTAGGAGCTGACAAGGTCCGGTGTCAGTGCAGGCTCTCCCGGCCCTTCGAGAGTACGCAGCTCGCACCAGCACGCGAGGAGCTCGGCATCGTCTTCGCCGACCCTCGCGCCGGCGCCGCGGCCGTGGACCTCGATGAATCCGAAGCGTCGCATCGCGTCGAAATCCGCCCGGGAAACCCGCGACGGCACCAGCGCCGAGACCGCCACGGTATTGCTGGCGGCCGTGTGCCGGTGTGCAGGAAGCGAGGCCCGCACGCGGCGCAGCAGCACTTCCTGCTCTTCGGTGAACGTTCCACCCGCGCCCTCGTCGAGCACCTCGCGAATGGCACGAAGGGGCAGGAAGTGACGCTCCTGGAGGTCGCGAATGCGCTGGAGACGCTCGAGGTGGTCCTGCCCGTAGACCGCAGTATTGCGCCCCGTCTTGAGCGGTTTCGGAAGAAGGCCCTGCGTGAGATAGAAGTGAATCGTCTCGCGCGGCAGTCCCGACCGGGCGACGAGGTCGCGCATGCGCAGCCCGTCGGTTCTCGGCGCCGCGCTGCGGTCGGCGCCGGCGCGGTCTTTGCTTCGCGAGCTTCGCGAGGTCGCCTGCATCGGGTGGCGACGCTACACGACTTGCCCCGATGCAGCGAGCGACGCGGCTCACTCGTGTACGGCGGAGTGAACGCAGCGCCGGCAACGAATTCGATCCGCGTCCGGCCGCCTTGCTGGAGAACGAGATGACCGATCTTCGCCGCCACGCACCAGCCGCATCGAGGAATCGCGAGCCTATCCTCGCGGTGCTGAGGCGCGTGCTGCCGGAGCGCGGCAGCGTGCTCGAGATCGCCGGCGGCAGCGGTGAGCACGCCGTCCATTTTGCGGCGGCGCTGCCCGGCCTTCGCTGGCGTGCAACCGATGCGGATCCCGACTCGGTCGCATCGATTGCCGCATGGCGCCGCAGCGGCGGCACGCCGAATCTCATGGTCCCGCGCCTGCTCGACGTTGCCGGTGCGGATTGGGGCGACGAGACGTACGACGCCATTTTCAGCGCGAACATGATCCACATTTCGCCGTGGGCCGCCTGCCTCGGGCTGCTGGCCGGCGCGGGGCGGCACCTGGCGACCGGCGGCGTGCTCATCCTCTACGGTCCGTTCCGCATCGACGGCCAGCACACGGCCGCGAGCAACGAGGCGTTCGATGCCGATCTGCGTTCACGCAATCCGCAGTGGGGCGTGCGCGACCTCGGCGACGTCGACCGCGAAGCCTTGCGCCACGGGCTCGTGCTCGAAGAAAGAACTGAAATGCCGGCGAACAACCAGACCGTGGTGTGGAGAAAGAAATGACGGAAGTCCTCGGCATCGACCACATCTACCTCGCCGTGCGGGACCTCGAGGCCTCGCGCCGCTGGTACGACGTCGTCATGAAAATCCTCGGCTTCCGCAGCGGAAACTTCCGCATCGGCGACGAGCCCCACGCCTCGTACTACAACCGCCATTTCGGTTTCGTGCTCAGGCCGGCACGTGGCGGCACCCGGCACGACCCGTACGCACCGGGCCTCCACCATTTCTGTTTTCGGGTCGACAGCGACGACGACGTGCGTGCCGTCTTCCAGGCACTTCGCGAAACCGGCATCGCGGCCAGCTCACCGGCGCTCTATCCGCAGTATGCGCCCGACTATTTCGCGGTGTTCTTCGATGACCCCGACGGTATGCGGCTCGAAGTGACCAACTACCGGGCCGAACGGCGCCAGCGTCACGATCACTGGCACGACCTCCAGGAGGATCTCGCGCAATGACGACAACGGGACGATTGCACTCGATGGCCGAAACACCCGCGCCCGCCGGCTGGCTGTCGCAGCCGGCGATGTGCCGCCTGCTGAGAGCCTGCGGGCCGGTCAACGTCCTCGGGGCGCTGATCTTCGCGCCGCCTCTGCCGTGGGTGCGAGATCTGTTCGGCCTTCCCGCTGCCCCGCCTCTTTACCTGTGGGTGCTGTCGATCTGGATCCTGGCGTTCGGCGCTGCGTACTGGCACCTCGGAAATTCGGGGCGCATCGAGAACACGTTTCTCGCCGTCGCCGCCGCAGGCAAGGGAAGCTTCGCGCTGCTGATCCTCGCCTATGCTGCCGCGGGTACGATTCCCGCCACGGCAATCCTTCTCGGCCTGCCGGATCTCGCGCTCGCCGCGTGGTTCACCGCGTGGCTGGTCGAGGTCAGGCGCCAGTCTCCCGGCGCCTGACCCCGTCTCGGCAGAGCTGACGCCGATTCAGCACAAAGGACACGTCAGCGGGACATTCTGCCCGACAGCCGCCTTGAGGACGCGCAGGGCATCCGATGCGGTGATCTTGCCGCTGTTGTCGACGTCGCAGGTGCACAGCGGGCAAACGAGAGTCCCGACGGCGGTCTTCAGCACGAAGAGCGCGTCGCTGGCCACGACGGCGCGACTGTCACCGCTGTCGGCGGTCGCGCTCGCCCGCAGCGCCCTGGTCGCGGCACGAGGCGATGACGTCGCCTTGGCCTGGAGCTTCGCGATCCTCCGGGCGCTATGGTGACGCGACAACGTCACGACCAGCGCCAGCGGATCGCCGCAAGGCCGCCCGGCGATCGTCGTGGTCGAAGTCGAAGAGGTGGACGACGTGCTCGTCGTGGTCGTGGTGGTCGTCGTCACGACCGCGTAGTCGAGCGTGACGGCCACCGGAACGTGATCGGAGAGATCGTTGCCCATGCCGTCGGAGAACATCGTTTTCAGCGCAGCGTAGGACTCCGGCGCGAACTTCAGCAGGGTTCCGTCGCGGTAGAAGATCTTGTCGAAGAGCTCGCAGTTGCCGGTGCCCGGACTGGTCGCGCAGTCGGCGTTGATGTCGCTTCCGGCGCCCGGGACGATGCCGCCGCGCTCGAGCAGCACCCACACGTCGGTCAGTCCGGCGCCGGTCACGAGGTCCTGGATGTTGTCGTTGCCGACTCGCGTGTAGAGGCTGTTGGTGTCGCCGAGCACGATCACCGGCGCGCCCGCCGGTGAAGTCGCGTTGATCGCCGCGACGAGCTGGTCGACGTTCGACCGCCTCGCGGCCTGGCTGCCGCTGTCCTGGCCGGCATCGGCGTGCAGCGTGTACACGTCCACCGACACCGTCGGCTCGAGGAAGATCTTCGCGTAGCTGTAGCCCTTGTCGGTGTCGCAGTCGCTGCCGTCGTTGCCGAGCGTCCCGAAGCACGCCGACCACTGGGTGCGCGAGAACGGGTTGATCTGGAAGTCCGACAGCATGTCCAGGCCGTCGCCGAGTCCGGCCGTTCCGCCCGTGTCCTTCTGCGTGATGTACGAGTACGTGATGGTCTGCGGACTCGTCAGCGTGTCGTAGTAGTCCTGCGCGAAGACTTCCTGCAGCCCGACGATCGACGGCATTCCGACGTACGGCGGTGCGGGCGTGTGAAAATCTTCGAGAAGAGGCGCGATCTCGGAGATCTGCGTGTGGCGATCCTCGATCAGCGGCGGAGGAAGGCCGCGCACGTTGTACGTCAGGACGGCGAAGGTCCCGGCCAGCGAGACTCCGGGAGACGCGACTGCCGACAGCAAGGCCGCTGCAGCGGCGAGGCACGCGGGACGGAAACGCCGTCGCGCACGGTGGGTTGGACGCATAATCATTCGATGGTTCTCCGTTGGCGGGCGCAGGTCGCCGATCATAGCCGATGCGCGCAGCGGTTTGCCAGAGCTGGCGCGAGGTGGCTGGTCGTGACAAATCTCTACCGCGACGCCGCATCGCTGCATTGCCGCGACACGCATCGACGACGCGGCCGTATGCCCCGATCGGGACTGCGGAGGTTTTTTCGCGTGCACATCGACTTCTGGTTCGAGTTCGGCAGCACGTACTCCTACCCGGCCGCGATGCGGATCGAGGAGGCCGCCTCGGCCGCGGGGCTCGAGCTGCGCTGGCGCCCTTTTCTTCTCGGCCCGATTTTTCGCAGCCAGGGCTGGACGGATTCTCCGTTCAACATCTATCCCGCCAAGGGTCGATACATGTGGAGAGACCTCGAGCGCATCTGCACGAACCAGGGACTGCCACTGGTGCGCCCGTCGCGTTTTCCGCGAAACGGGTTGCTCGCTGCCCGCGTGGTCGCCGCCTGCGACGGGCTTCCGTGGGTCCCGTCGTTCGTGCGCGCCGTCTACACGGCAAACTTCGCCAAGGACGAGGAGATCTCCGATCCCGCCGTCGTTGCCGCAGCACTGGAGAGCGCCGGTGCCGACGCGTCGCTGGTGAAGATCGCCGACAGCGACGATGCCAAGACGAAGCTTCGAGCCCTGACCGACGAAGCGGCCGCGCTCGATATCTTCGGTGCGCCGAGCTTCGTCACGGACGGCGAGCTGTTCTGGGGCAACGATCGGCTGGAGCAGGCGATCGAATGGGCCCGCAAAGGCGCCTGATCGGCGATCTGCGCGTCCGGCGACGGAACGCTTGGCCGTCGCAGCCGCGATCGGATACGTTGGCGTCTCCATGACGCGCAATATCTCCCCACCGACTCCGCGCCAGCTCCTCGGCGAGGTGCGCGGCGCCGTCGAGCCTGCACGGCTCCTGCTTCACGCGCCGCTGCTGGCGACGCTTCCTCGCGGACGAGGACAGACCGTGATCGTGCTTCCGGGCTACGGTGCATCGGAGTCCTCGATGGCGATGCTGCAGGGCTTCCTTCGCCTGCTCGGCTACAAGAGCCGGAGCTGGGGCCTCGGGCGCAACACCGGCAACGTCGCGCGTCTGGTGCCGCGCGTGCTCGCACGCATCGACGAGGTCGCGCCGTCACCGGATACCGAAGTGCACCTGGTCGGCTGGAGCCTCGGCGGATACATTGCACGCGAGGCGGCGCGAGAGATGCCTTCGCGCATCCGGAGCGTCATCACGCTCGGGAGTCCCGTCGTCGGAGGACCGAAATACACGACAGTGGCGGCGCGCTACCGGCGGCGCGGGCACGATCTCGACGAGCTCGAGCGTCTCGTCGACGCCCGCTACGACAAGCCGCTCTGCGTGCCGGTCACCGCGATCTTCTCGAGGTCCGACGGCATCGTCGCATGGGAGGCCTGCATCGATCGTCGCAGCCCCGGCATCGAGCACGTCGAGGTTCGTACGACCCACATCGGCTTCGGTTTCTGTCCGGAAGTCTACGGCATCATCGCCGACCGTCTCTCGAGACACTCCGCGCCCCGCCACTGAGAACGTCGATGCTGGGTGCGACGTCCACTCTCGGGCCGCTCGAGCTCGTCGCCGTCGGCGCCGCGGCGCTGGCGGCCGGCATCGTCAACGCGCTCGCCGGCGGCGGCACCCTGCTGACGTTTCCGATGCTGACTGCCGTCGGTGTTCCGGCGCTGGCGGCGAACATCACCAATACCGTCGCGCTGTGTCCCGGACACATCGGTGCGACGCTCGCGCAGTCTTCCGCGCTTCGCGGCCAGCGTGCGCTGCTGTCGGTTCTCCTGCCCGCGGGAATTCTCGGAGGCCTGGCCGGAGGAGAGCTGCTGCTGCACACCGGCGAGGCGGCGTTCCGCCAGGCCGTGCCGCTGCTCCTGCTTGCCTCTTCGCTGCTGCTGGCCGCGCAGGACCGCGTGCGCGCGTTCCTCGTCGCGCGCCAGCAAAGGCGCGGCTCGGCCGACGGCCATGCTCGCCTGGCCGGGCCCCTGGTGGCCGTTGCCGCCGTTTACGGCGGGTATTTCGGCGCCGGACTCGGGGTCGTGCTGCTGGCGTCCCTCGGCATCGTGCTCGACGAGCCGCTCGTGCGCATCAACGCGCTGAAGCAGGTGATCGCGCTGGTGGTCAACGTCGCGGCGGCCGTGTTCTTCCTGTTTTCGGATCAGGTGCAGTGGGCAGCGGCCGGCGCGATGGCGGTCGGCGCTCTCGCAGGCGGTGCGCTCGGCGGCCATCTGACGTCGCGCGTCGATCCGTCCCGACTTCGACATGCGATGGTCGCAATCGGCGTGATTCTGTCCGTCGTGTATTTCGTTCGCTGACGATCGAGGCATCGCGGAGGAGCCCATGGCAAAACGCGTGTTCATTACGGGGGCATCGAGCGGCCTGGGCGAGGGCATGGCCCGCGAATTCGCCAGGCGCGGTCACGCGCTGGCCATCGCTGCAAGGCGCATCGATCGCCTCGAGGCGCTCGCAACGGAGCTGCGAAGTCTCGGCGCGGCCGATGTCTTCGTGCGCAGCCTCGACGTCACCATACTGGAAGACGTTCCTGCGGCGATCGAAGAGTCCGCCGCCGCGCTCGGAGGCCTCGACATCGTCGTCGCCAACTCGGGCATCGGAGGACCGACGCCGATCGGCAAGGGGCGCTTCGCGGCGGCGCGCAGCATCATCGAGACCAACCTGCTCGGCGCGATGGCAACGGTCGATGCGGCGGTCGAATTGTTCTACCGCCAGGGAAGCGGGCACGTCGTCGGCATCAGCTCGGTGGCGGCCGTCCGCGGACTTCCGCTGCAGGGGGCATACTCGGCCAGCAAGTCCGGCCTGTCGCGCTACCTCGAAGCGCTGCGCGCCGAAGTGGCCGGCAAGGGCATCCTCGTCACCGACCTGGCCCCCGGCTTCATCGATACCGACCTCAACCGCCACATGCCGACGCGGCCTTTCGTGGTTTCGGCCGAAAAAGGCTGCGCCGAGCTGGTTTCGCTGATCGAGGCCGGCAGCAGCTTCGCGTACGTGCCGCGGGTGCCGTGGACGCTCGTCGCCCAGCTCCTGAAGGTCCTGCCGTCGCGGCTGCTGGCGCTGCCGCGCGGCGACGGGCGCTGAACACTCGCCGTGTCATCGCGGCGCCCGTCGTTGCGGAACCAGCGCATTGGCGCGCCATTTTCGTCGCAATGTGCTAGAAATCGGCAGCGGGTGTGGACGCGCGAGCGCCCATGCGTCGCGACGGGGACGGCAACTTTCAAAATGATTCCTCGTACGTGCATCGCGATCGTTGCAGCAGCGACGATCTTTGCGGGCTGTACACCCGAGCCGCCGCAGGTGATTCACCTGTTCGCGAACCCGGCGCCGTCGTACGTGCCCGAGTTCTCGCCGTCGACGTACGTGCCGTGGAGCGCGCATACCATCGAGAGCCGCATGTCCGAGATCGGGCCGCGTGCGCGCGCTCGATGGAAACGCCATTTCGACGAGGCCGCGACCTCGTATCCGCCGTCGCAGGTCGAGATCGTCGCGTTCAAGCGCGAGCGCAGGATCGAAGTGTACGCCGGCGCTTCCCCGTACCATCTTGCGCTGGTACGCACGCTCACCATTCGCGCCGCCAGCGGAGGCCCGGGCCCGAAGCTTCGCGAAGGAGACCGCCAGGTGCCCGAAGGCATCTACGCGCTCGACTCGCTCAACCCGAACAGCGCCTACCACGTTTCGCTGCGCCTGGCGTACCCGAACGAGTTCGACCGCGCGATGGCCGAGCGCGACCGCCGCCGCAATCTCGGCAGCGACATCATGATTCACGGCAGCGACCGCTCGATCGGCTGCATCGCGGTCGGCGACGAAGCCGCCGAAGACCTGTTCGTGCTCGCGGCCGATTCCGGGATCGAGAACGTCAGCGTCGTGATCGTTCCCCGCGATTTCCGCCGCACCGGCCAGAGCGGCGGGGCGCCCGGCCAGCCGCGCTGGGTAGACGAGCTTTACGCCCGGCTCGACGTGGAGCTGCGCAGCCTGCCGCCGCCGTCGCCTGCAACGTGGCAGTCCTCGGCAAGCTCGGGCGAAGATCCGGGCGCCCGCTGATCCCGCGCCGCGTCGCATTCTCGACTGGCAAGGCCCCCGTGCTAAGGGAGCCGGATGCCCGAAATCGTACCCGGTACCGAGGCGCTGAAGCGCCTTCGCGAAGGCAACGAGCGCTACGTTTCCAACGTCCGAAGCCTCGATTCACTGCTGAGTTACGCGAGGAGGGCCGAGCTCAGCCTGGGCCAGTCGCCGTTCGCGATCATCCTCGGATGCTCCGACTCGCGGGTGCCTGCCGAAGTGGTGTTCGACCAGGGGCTCGGCGACCTGTTCGTGATCCGCGTGGCCGGCAATATCGTCGCGCCGTCGCAGGTCGGAAGCGTCGAGTTCGCCGCCTCGCTGTTCGGCTCCGGCCTGGTCGTGGTGCTCGGCCACACCGGCTGCGGCGCAATCCGCGTGACGGTCGACGAGCTCGTAGGACATCCGCCACCGGAATCGGAAAACCTGCGCTTCATCGTCGACTCGGTGCGTCCGGCCGTCGAGCCGCTGATGCACGGTCCCCTGGCAGACGACCATGAATCGCTTCTCCTCGAAGCGGGGCGCGCCAACGTGCGCGCCACGGCGCATCATCTGCGTCGTGGGTCGCCGTTGCTGGAGAGACTGATCGAGAAGGGGCGCCTGATCATCGTCGGCGCCGAGTACGATCTTGCCACCGGCCGCGTCGAGTTTTTCGACGGCGTACCGGGCTGAGCCTCTACTGACCGCTGCCGCAGCGCAGTGGCGTCGGCAGGTCGCTCAGACCGCAGCTCGTCTGCAGGCAAGAGGCCGCCGCGCAGCGACAAGTCTGGAGACCGGCGCGAAGCGCGGTGCGGCAAGGATCGGTGCACGCACGCAGCGCGACACGCGCATCGGCGCAAGCCTGGCTCTGGAAATCCGTCGTGCACGCTGCCTTGGCGGCAGCCGCGAGATCGGTGCACCCCGCATCGGCGTAACAGGCCTGGGCCGCCTGGCGCACGGGACGAGCGCACGCGAACGCACCGCTCGCGCAACCGAACACGCACTGGAGAACGCCCGATCCGGTGACGGCCGAAGCCGGCTTCGCACCAGCGAGCATTACGACCGCGGCCAGCATGGCCGCGGCAACCGGCAGGATCCGCACTCTGGGATTCATCATCGTAAGCACTCCTTCTGCGACTATGCCGCGAATCTGCTTCGACTACCTGCAGCAAAACGCCGGCGCCGCGACAACCCTGCGCGGGCGCGCGAAACATGCGCGGCGGCAGCTCGAAACCTGCCACCCCCTGCAGGGAAGTTTGAACGCGGCAGCAATAGTGTCAACCGTGAAACCAAAAAGAATTCCGCATCCGATTCAGCCACTTGCGAGAAATCCTCAGCAAGACCGGCGAATGAAAATCGGCGCCGGATCGTCATTGGACCGTCACGAAGCTGCCGCTTCGCGGGCCGCTGCACTTTCCTCTTGGAAGACACCCTGAACAAGATTACCGTCGTCTGCGTCGGATCCGGTACAGGCAGCGGTGCGGCGCGTCGCGACGAGCTGGCAGCCTGCAATGACGGCCCGGGGAACCGGCAAGTTCAACCGGGAAGTTCGACGAGGAAAAGAAGATGAGAAAGCTCGTATCCATGATCGCTGCGGCAGCGTTGGTTCTGGCAGTCGGCGCGTCGAGCGCCCAGGCCGGCGGGAGCTGGCACGGGGGCGGCGGCGGCATGCATGGCGGCGGTGGCATGATGCACGGCGGCGGCGGTAGCTGGCACGGCGGTGGCGGCAGCTGGCACGGCGGCGGCGGCTATGGCGGTGGCTGGCACGGCGGCTACGGCGGCCACTATTACGGTGGCCACGGCTACTACGGGGGCGGCTACTACAACAACGACCTCGCGGTCGCACTTGGAGTGACGGGAGCGGTTCTCGGAGCGGGCCTGGTCGCCGGCGGAGTGGCGCCGTACTACTACGGCTACCCGTATTACCCGGCACCGGTGCCCACCTACTACTACGGCCCGCCCGCTTACTACCCGCAGCGCGGCTACTACGGGTACTGAAGACGGCCGTCAGAAATCACCGGATGAACAGCAGCGGGGCCGCGAAAGCGGCCCCGCTTTTTTTATGCGCGGCGCGAAGCGTGAAGCCTTCACCCTCTGGCGACGAGCGTCCGCGAGGCCTCGTCGAGGAACCGCAGAAGGTCATCGCGTCCGCCCGGCCTGGGCAGCAGGATCAACCTGTCGACGCCGAGCGCAGCGTAGCGATCCACGGTCGCGACATCGGGAAGTCCCGGCAGTGGCGTCACGTCGATCGTGAGCCGCCCGAGGCCCGCTCCGCGCGCGTGCCGCTTCGCCGCCTGTTTCAGTCCCTCGATGCACCTGCCCGCAGCATCGACGTCCTGCGCAAAACCGTACCATCCCGATGCGATCTCGACGGCGCGCGCGAACGCAGGCGCAGTATGACCGCCGAACACGATCGGCGGATGCGGCTTCTGCACCGGCCGCGGCTGCGCATCGACTCCGGAGAAACTTAAGAAGCGTCCCTGGTACTCCGGTTTGTCCATCGTCCAGATCGCCTGCATCGCGCGCAGGTAATCCATCGTGCGGGCGCCCTTGTCGTCGAACGAAATACCGAGCGCACGGAACTCCGGCTCGAGGTAGCCGACGCCGACGCCGAAGATCAGCCTTCCGCGCGAGACGACGTCCAGAGTCACGAGCTCCTTGGCGAGCACCAGCGGGTTTCGCTGCGGAAGGATGATGATGCCGGTGCCGAGCCGCACTTTCGTGGTGTGCTGGGCCAGCGCCGCGAGCGCGACGACGGGATCGAGCATCGGGGTCTGCGGAGGCACCGGCGACGGCGGAACCTGGGGGTCGGGCAGCACGACGTGCTCGCCTGTCCACAGCGAATCGAACCCTGCCTCTTCTGCCGCCCGCGCGACCTCGGCCGCGACAGCCGGGTCGGCGCAGGCGCCGAAATTGATGCCGAAAAGCCCGTAGCGCATGGCGCCGGTTAGCGATGGAAAGGGCGCGATGCAACCGGCGCGGCACGCGGCCGGCCCCACGGCGCCCGGGCGCAGTATCGCCGGCCATGCGTCCGCCTTCAGGCCGCTTCTGCTAGGCTTCGCCCATGCCGTCCGCCTACCGCACCGCGCCGGTGCCTTCGACCACGATGCCGGAGGGCATCCCGTACATCGTCGCCAACGAGGCCGCCGAGCGCTTCAGCTATTACGGGATGCGCACGATCCTCGTGATCTTCATGACGCAGCACCTGCTCGACCGCGCCGGAAAACCGGCGCCGATGAGCGACGTCGAGGCGCGCGAGTGGTTCCACCTGTTCGCGAGCGCGGTCTACTTCTTCCCGTTGCTCGGAGCGGTGATCTCGGACGTCGCGTTCGGCAAGTACCCGACGATCATCGCGCTGTCCCTCGTCTACTGCGCCGGGCATTTCGCGCTGGCCCTGGATGACACGCGCCTCGGCCTCGCCATCGGTTGCGCGCTGATCGCGATCGGGGCCGGCGGAATCAAGCCGTGCGTGTCGGCGCACGTCGGCGACCAGTTCGGCGCACTGAACTCGGGCCTGCTGCCCAAGGTGTTCGGATGGTTCTACCTGTCGATCAACCTCGGAGCGTTCGTCTCCACGCTGCTCACGCCGTGGCTGCTCGATCACGCCGGGCCGCGCGTCGCGTTCGGCACTCCGGGTGTGCTGATGCTGCTGGCTACATCGGTGTTCTGGCTCGGGCGCAACCGCTTCGTGCACGTGCCGCCGGGCGGCGCCGGTTTCCTGCGCGAGCTGCGCGATCCCGTGATACGACGCAACCTTCGCGGCCTGGCCGGAATCTACGTCTTCGTCGCCGTATTCTGGTCGCTGTACGACCAGACGGCGTCATCGTGGGTGGAACAGGCCGAGCACATGAACCGCAATTTTCTCGGCATCGACTGGCTGGCAGCGCAGGTGCAGGCCGTCAATCCGCTGCTGATCCTCGCGCTGGTGCCGGTCTTCACGTACGCGGTCTATCCGGCGGTCTCCCGCATCGTGACGCCGACCGCGATGGGAAAAGTGGCCGTCGGCCTTTTCCTGACGGTGCCGGCGTTCCTGATTCCTGCATGGAACCAGAGCCAGATCGCTGCCGGAGCCACTCCGTCGATCGGCTGGCAGCTGCTCGCATACGTGATCATCACTGCGGCCGAGGTCCTCGTGTCGGTCACCTGCCTGGAGTTCTCGTACACGCAGGCGCCGC
Source organism: Candidatus Binatia bacterium (assembly GCA_036493895.1). Lineage (NCBI taxonomy): Bacteria > Candidatus Binatota > Binatia (SeqCode) > Binatia bacterium. The sequence goes on from DASXOZ010000012.1 coordinate 14,838, forward strand.
GCACGCTGAAATCCTTCGTCATGTCGCTCTACCTGCTGTCGATCACCGCCGGCAACCTTCTGACGACGGCCGTCAACTACTTCATCCAGAATCCCGACGGCAGCTCGCGTATCAGCGAGACCAGCTATTACCTTCTGTTCGCTGCGATGATGACGGTGGCCGCGTGCGTGTTCGCGGTCACCAGCCGCGGCTATCGCGAGAGCCTGATCCTTCAGGAAGACGGCGCAGCGGCGCGGGTGGGCGCCTGAGTCGCAAACCCGGCGCGGCTTGAGTCGGCTCGGCGCTTCAGGTCCAAGGCGCTCTCATCGTTCGGCATCGCCCCGCAGCGCGGCGGCTGGCGGCGGATGATCCGCAAGCCGCCGCACGAGCCGCCCGGCAGTCCGCCGCAAAGGAGATCGCGCCATGGTCGTCGTCCATCACCTCAACAATTCGCGCTCGCAGCGCATCCTCTGGCTGCTGGAGGAGCTCGGCGTTCCCTACGAGGTCAAGCGCTACGAGCGCGATGCGACGACCATGCTCGCGCCTGCTTCGCTGGCGCAGGTGCATCCTCTCGGCAAGTCGCCGGTGATCACCGACGGTGACGTGACCGTCGCCGAGTCCGGCAACATCATCGAGTACCTCGTCGAGAAATACGGCAACGGCAGGCTGATCCCGCCGGCGGGTACGCCCGAGCGCCAGAGCTACCGCTACTGGATGCACTACGCGGAAGGATCGGCGATGACGCCCCTGCTGCTCAAGCTGGTGTTCACGCGCATCGAAACCAATCCCGTCCCTTTCTTCGTCAAACCGATCGTGCGGCGAATCTGCGACACCGTGAACAACTCGTTCATCGCCCCGAATTTGAAGAAACACCTCGACTACATGGAGTCCGAGCTCGGGCGCACCACCTGGTTCGCCGGCGAAGAAATGACGGCGGCCGACGTGCAGATGAGTTTCCCGCTGGAAGCAGCCGCCTCGCGCGGCGGCCTCGACCGCTCGCGGCCGCGCCTGATGGCGTTCCTCGAGCGCATCCATGCGAGGCCGGCGTACAAGCGGGCTCTGGAGAAGGGCGGCGAATACGCCTACGCGAGCTGACGCGCGTATCGCTCGCGCAGCACGTTCTTGAGCACCTTGCCCATCGCGTTGCGCGGCAGCTCACCGACGAGCTCGATGCGGCGCGGGTGCTTGAAGCGCGCAAGGCGCCGGCGAACCGCTCCCATCAGCTCGTCCACCGTGACCGACGAGCCGTGCGACGTCGCCACCACCGCGAACACCGCCTCGCCGAAGTCCGCGTCCGGCACGCCGAAGACCGCCGATTCGACGACTCCAGGAACGGCATCGAGCACTTCCTCGATTTCCTTCGGATAGATGTTGAGCCCTCCGGAGATGACGAGGTCCCGGGCTCTACCGACCAGCGTGATACGGCCGTCGTCGTCGCAGGTCGCGACGTCGCCGGTCACGAAGTATCCGTCGTCGCGAAAATCGACTGCGCGCCTTTCCGGCATTCTCCAGTAGCCGCCGAAGACGTTCGTGCCTGCAACTTCGAGCACCCCGGCCTGGCCCGGGCGCGCCTCGATTCCGTCTTCGTTGACGATGCGGAACTGTACGCCCGGCAGCGCAAAGCCGACCGAGCCCGCCTTCGCGTCGCCGATTCCGTTCGATGTCAGAATGCCGGTCTCGGTCATTCCATAACGCTCGACGATGCAGTGACCGGTGCGCTCGGCGAAACTGTGGTGCGTCGTCGCCAGCAGCGGCGCCGATCCGCTGACGAACAGGCGCATGCGCGCGCAGTCTTGCTGGCCGAACCCTTCGAGTGCCAGCAGTCGCGTATAGAACGTCGGCACGCCCATCATGACGGTCGCGCGAGGCAGCAGGCGCTTCACCTCGTTCGCGTCGAACCTCGGAAGGAAGATCGTCGTGGCTCCCGCCACCATCGCGCTGTGCATCGCGATGAACAGTCCGTGCACGTGGTAGATCGGCAGCGCGTGCAGCAGCACGTCGCTCGCGCGCAACTGCCAGACCGCCGCCAGGGCTTTGGCATTGTCGGCAAGGTTGCCGTGGCTCAGCACCGCCCCCTTGGCACGACCGGTGGTGCCCGACGTGTAGACGATCGCTGCGGCATCGCCGGCCGCGCGCGCGGCGACGTAGGGATCGGGCGATGTCGATCGGGCTTCCCGCCAGAGCGGGCTGTCGGCGCCGGTTCCCAACTCCTCGACGAAAGCAGCTCGGACCTCGCGCGACACCGATGAGCGGACGAAGACGCGCGGCTCGGCATCGGCAACGAGACTGGCGACTTCGGCATCGGTGTATGCGGTGTTCAGCGGCACGTACAGGGCGCCGCGGCGCAGGCACGCGAGATAAAGCGCGAACGCCGCGGCCGATTTGTCGACCTGCGCAACGACGCGGTCGCCCTCGGCAACGCCGCGCGACGCGAGCACGGCCGAAAGACGCGCCGAAAGATCGTCGAGGGCCGTCCAGTCGATTGCGCATCCGTCGCTGGTCTGCAGTACGGGCCGCGACGGCGCCGCGGCAAAACCGCAGCGCAGCAGCAGGTACAGGTTCTCGCCCACGGAAGGCTCCTTACACGGGGATGAGAGAGTTTTCGTGCGCGCAGCGGCTCCTGCGACGCGCGAGCCGAGGGCGGCGCGGCGGCCCGATGGCGCCCCCTTGCGGCCGACCGGGCGGCGCGCTACAAGACGTTCAGCTATGAAGAACGTCGTTCCACAAGTCGGAACGGTCGAGAAGGCCCTCGACCTGTTGTTCTTCCTGCACGCGGCCGGACGCGCGTGCGGCGTCAGCGAGATCGGACGCGCCCTCGGGGTGCCGAAATCGAGCGTGCACCGCCTGCTGGCATCCCTCGCGCGCCGCGGCCTCGTCGAGCAGGACGAGCTCGGCCGCTACCAGCCGGGAATCGCGCTGCTTGCCCTCGGCCTCGGCGCGCTCGAGCGCGAGCCGCTTGCCGCCGCCGCGCATCCGGTGCTCGAGCGGGAATCGGCGGCGACCGGAGAGACTGCGTTCCTCACCGTCGCGCGCGCCGGTCGCATCGTCGTGCTCGACAAATGCGAAGGCGTGTCGGTGCTTCGCGTGGCGCCGACGATCGGCTCGGAAGTTCCGGTGCATGCAACCGCCGTGGGCAAGCTGCACCTGGCTTTCGCGCCGGGCAGCGTGACGCTTCCTGCGCAGCCGTGGACCGCATTCACAGGCCAGACGCCGAGCGCGCCTGGCGACCTCGAGCGCGAAGTCGCGTGCGCAAAAAAACGCGGATGGGCCACCAATCGCGACGAATGGATTCCCGGCATGACCGTGGTCGCGGCACCGGTGCTGCAGAAGACGACGCTGCTCGGTTGCATGGTAATCGCCGCACCGAGCTCGCGCGCCGGCGGCGAACGTCTTGCCGACCTGGCCGCGCGCGTGGTGCGCGCCGCCGGCGACATCGCAGCAAGGCTCGAGCCCCAATCCGCAGCCCGAAAGGGCGAGGATCGAAACAGGAGAAGCGCATGAAAGTGTGGATCGACGGCAGCATCGTGGACGGAAAGGACGCCAGCATCTCGGTGACCGACCACGGCTTTCTCTACGGCGACGGGATCTTCGAAGGCATGCGGGCGTACAACGGCCGCCTGTTCCGGCTCGAGGACCACTTGCGAAGGCTGCAGACCTCGGCGCGCGCGCTGGCGCTGACGATACCGGGCGGCATCGACCACGTGCGCGACGTCGTGCTGCAGACGGTCGCGGCCGCCGGCGCACCCGATGCCTACATCCGCCTTCTCGTCACTCGCGGCGAAGGACCTCTCGGCGTCGATCCGACCGGCTGCGAGCAGCCGAAGCTGATCTGCATCGTCGATACGGTCGACCTGTATCCGCCGGAGCGGGCAGCGCGCGGCGTAGACCTCGTGACGGGAAGCATGAGGCGTCCGTCGGCCGACGTGCTCGACCCGCGAGTCAAGAGTCTCAACTACCTGAACAACGTGCTGAGCAAGGGCGAGGCGAGGCGTCGCGGCGCCGACGACGCGCTTCTTCTCAATCAGCAAGGTGCCGTCGCAGAATGCACCGGAGCCAACATCTTCGCGGTCGTGGGCGGCGTCGTGACCACTCCTCCTGCCACCGACGGCGCGCTCGAGGGAATCACGAGGCGCACCATCCTCGAGCTTTGCAGCGAGCTCGGCATTGCGTCCTGCGTGCGCACGATGGGCCGCATCGACCTCTTCGGCGCCGAGGAAGCATTCCTGACCGGCTCGGGTGCGCGCATCGTCGCCGTGCGCTCGCTCGATGGCCAGGAGATCGGCAGTGGCACCCCCGGTGCGATCACGAAACGCCTGATGGACGCGTTTTTCGCGCTCGCGCGCAGCACCGGGACGGCGATTCCGTATGCCTCTGGCCGCGTCGCTGGCGCGTCACGGTAGCGGCCGCGTCGCCGGCGCGCCGCGGTAGCGGCCGCATTGCCGGCGCATCCCGGTAGCCGGCCGCGTCGCCGGCGCGTCGCAGTCGAGCCGGAGTCTCCAGCAGCCCGGGAAACCCGCCGCCGTCGGCCGGCACGCCGCAACCTGCTAGGCTCGCGGTGTGAAGCCGCGCCAGGTTCTCGTGATCGCGGCGCTGGTCGCTGCGCTCGCGTTCGTGTTCGCGGACCAGGCGCCGGACGCGGGGTTTCGCGCGGGACACCGAGGCTGGGTCAGCTCCCACACGCTCGCCATCGCGCAGAATGCGACGCCGGCGACGGGCTTCGTCGGTTACGCCGCGTCGCTGCGGACCCGTGACGGTCGAGAACTGTACTACTTCGACCGCTATCCCGTATTTTTTTCGATTGCGCTTCACGCGGCAATGCACGCCGCCGGGCCAGGCAGCGCCGCGCGTATCCTCGCGTCGCGCCAACTCATGAACGCCGTGTACGTGCTGATCGTGCTTGCCGCTGTCGGCCTGCTCGTCGAGCTCGGATTGCCTGTGGAGGCCGCAGTCGCGGCTGCCGCGCTGGCGGCATCGAGCTTCACGATGGTCGAGTACCGCGACATGGTGCACTTCGACCAGCCGGCTCTTCTCGGAAGCGTACTGCTGCTGTGGTCGATCGCGAGGACCGAAACCGGACGCGCCGGCGCGGCAGCGCCGCTGCTGGCGACCGTTTTTGCCGTCAGTGCCGGTCGCGGCTACGCCAGTCTCGTCACGCTCGCGCTGTGGTCAGCATGCGCGCTCGTTCGTGCGATTGCGCGACGGCGGCGCGCGAACGAGGCAGCGCCTTCGCTGGCCATTCCGTTCGCATGCCTTGCATGCGGGGCCGCGCTGTCCGCAGCGCTGCTCACGTACAACGTCGCCACGGAGGCGAGGCTCCGCGATGTGCCGTGGTCGCAGACGAGCATCCTGTCGAGCGCGCGCAAGCGCCTGGCGCTGGATCAGGGATTCAACCAGTCGAAAGAGCAGAGACTGGAGTGGCCGCATTTCCTCGAAGTCCAGGCGACCAACCTTGCCAACACCACGGTCCCGTGGAGCTGGTGTGTCGAGCTGCGGCGTAACGGCGAAGCGACCGCAATCGTCGCCGCGAGCATGATCGCGATCGTACTCGCCTTCGTCGTCTCGCGGTCGGCAGCCACGCGGGTCGCATGGCTCGTCACGGCGGCCAGCGGCGCGCTCTGGCTGCTGATGATGCGCAACCTCAGCGCCTTTCATCCCTACACCGCGATGTTCCTGTTTCCGCTGTGCCTGGTCGCGTGCGCACCGATCCTGTCGCGCGTGCCGCGCGTTGCGGGCGTCGCCCTGGCCGTGGCGGCTTGCGCGCTGCTCGTGGCATGTACGCGCGAGCGCAATGACGAGCTTCGCGCCGGGTCAGGCAGGCTGCTGGCCGAAAGCAGCGACATGGATGAAATCGCGTGGTTCCTCGAACCAGCCGAGCCCGTTGCCGCCGAAAGGCGCCTGTTGCGCGGGGTACCGTTCGCGCTGGCGTTCTACCTGCCAGGCCATGACATCCAGGCGGGCGGCAAGACGTCGATGATGCTGGTGCGAAAGAAGGATTGCCGCGGCAGGAACCTTACGCCCGCCAACACCACGATCGTCGTGTGCCGCCTCGCGGCTCCGGCCCGGGCCCGCTCCAGTCTTGCACGTCACATCCCGGGGCTCGCCGCCCCCGCCGCGCAGAGAAATCCTCGTGCACGTCCGGCGCTCGTCTCCCCGACGGGCCACCCGTAGACTCGTGCCATGCCGTCACCGCGCGCCCGGGCGTGGTTCCCGATTCTGGCCGTCGTCCTTGCGACTGTCCTTCCGTGGCTGCTCGCCGAAGGCATCCACATCGAGTTCTCCGGCGCCCAGGCCGAAAACAGCCTGCTCTACGCGCTGCAGCAGCGTTTCGGCGGCCCGCGACCTGCGCCCGCCGCGAATCCTCACGATCCTGCGTCCCAGATGATCGTGCGCATGGACCAGATCGAACCGCTGCTCGGCGCGATGAAGGAGAACGGTGTCGGGCTTGGAAACTCGCCGTTCTCTGCGCTGAAGACCGAAGCGGCGTCCGTCAACAGCGAGAAAGGCCCCTGCCTCGAGCAGAAGCCGAACATCCACAAGAAGGTCGGCTATCTTCGAACGAACCTGTTCAATCCGTTCGACCAGATGAGCTTCTTCGTCGACGACGACCGCCAGCTGCCGCCGCAGCTGCAGGCGTTTTTCGACCGCTACGCGTTCCGCATCGTCCATCACACGACCAACGAAGCCGGCGAAAGGACGACAGTCCCGAAGGTCGATGCCGCGCCGGTCGTGCTGATCGCCGGAGACAGCGTCGCCAACGGGCTGATGATCGACGACGCCGAGACGCTGGCCTCGCAGATGCAGGCGCGCGATTCCTCGCGGCGCTACGTCAACCTCGGCATCGCGCGCGCGGCGGCCCCCGACATCACGTGCGCACTCGACCGCGCCGCGTCGCGCTACCACGGCCACATCGATCGCGTCGTGTACGTGCTTTGCGAGAACGATTTCGACCAGGGCGGCGCTCACTCCGACCCCGCGGACCTGACGAACTGGCTCGACGAGTATCGAAAACGCGAAGGCGTCTCCCAGGTCACTCTGATCGTCTCGCCGCTCGTCTACAATACGGTGCCCGAGGTCATGCGCGTGCGCGGGCATGACCACTTCGCATGGCCGACGTTCCTCGAGCAGCGCACGCGGGTCATGGCGCTGGCCCGCGCGAAAGGGTTCGGCGTGCTCGACTTCGTCGACATCACGGCAGCGGAACGCAAGCGCGGCCTGTCGCAGTTCGCGCCGTTGGCGCTGTACGTCGACCATGCACACTGGTCGCCGCTCGGCGTCAGCCGCGTCGTCGACGCGCTGGCCGCGATGGATGCGGCCGCAGCGGCGCGCTAGCCGGTCGATCGGGGTCAGGCACCAGCCGGCGCACCGTTCTCGTCGCCGTGCAGCGTGAAGTAGAACGTCGCACCCTCTTCCGGCTCGCTCTCGGCCCAGATGCGTCCGCCGTGGCGGCGCACGATGCGGTCGCAGATCGCCAGGCCCATTCCCTCTCCTTCGAATTCTGCCGTGTGATGCAGCCGCTCGAAGGCGCGGAACATGCGCCGCGAATGCTGCATCTCGAAACCGGTGCCGTTGTCGCGCACGAAGTACCCCGACCCGTTGCGGCCAACTTCGATCGTGCTGCTGGCACGCGTGCGCGTGAACTTCCACGCGTTGGCGAGCAGCTCGCGCATCAGGATGCGCATCAGCTCGCGGTCGCAGTCCTCGATGAGCCCCGGCGTAATGCGGAACTCGACGCGCCGGACCGGCTCTCCGCGCCCCAGCTCGTCGCCGATCTCGGCGGCGCAGTCGCTGATGTCGAAACTGCGCCGCTCGACGGCGCGCACCGAAATACGCGACAGGACGAGCAGCGAATCGACCATGCGCCACATGCGCGAAGTCGCGGTGCGCACGCGCTCGAGCCGGTCGCGGTTATCGGTGCCGAGCGCGTCGCCGAGGTCTTCCTCGAGCAGGCTCGCATAGCCTTCGATGTGGCGCAGCGGCTGGCGAAGATCGTGGGAAATCGCACGGGCCACTGCGCGCTGGTCGGCCAGGGCATCCTCCAGCTCGGCCGTGCGGATGCGCACCTTGGCTTCGAGTTGCTCGTTGAGCAGGCGGTTGCGTTCCTCGGCGATCCGGAGCCGGAGGTTCTCGCGAGCGCCGCGATCGAAAGCGGAGCGGGTCTGCTGGGCCACGAACAGCGACAGCAGCGTCGCCGAGAACTGGTTGATCAGGATGAGCACGCTGGTTTCTTCCGGCGACGGCACTCCGAGCGTACGAACGATGAGCGCCATCCACAGCGCGCACAGGACGCCGAGCACCGCCTGGTAGAGGACGCCCCACGGCAGCACCGCCGACATCATCAACATCAGGATGATGTGGAGCGTCGCTGCGACGGCAACGTCGTGACGCAGGATGCCGCCGACCGACGAGAGGCCGGCTACCGCCATGGCCAGCACCATGGCCGACGGAAGCTGGATCGCCCGGAAGCGGCGCCAGTACGTGAGTGCGAAGAATCCCGACAGGCTCGCGAGGGCACCGAGGCGAAGCGTGACGAACGGCAGCGCCGAGCCCGCCTTCGCAGGCGGATTCGTCAGCAGGAACATCAGTACGATTCCGATCGTGGCCGCGATCAGCAGACGAAGCCGCACGGTAATCGTCTGCGCCCTCTGCGCATCGACTTCCCGTTCGATGTCCGCGTCCCGGACCTCTGGCGCGTCCCCTGCCGCCATGGTGCCTGAACCCCCCGAGGCGTTAATCTCCCCCTTCGCCACCTCCAGAGCAACGAGAATTTCATCCTTTGGAGGGACGTAAAAAATGGCCGGGCCAGCGCCCGTGGACACGAAATGATCGGACGGGCGCGCGACCGATCGGGCGCCGGCGCTGCGGTGACAGCAGAACGCCGAACGGCCGTTGCAGAGGTCGCGACGCGGTGCGCCCCGCGTTCAGCTCCAGAATTCGTCGACCTCGAAAAGGTTCCAGACGAACTCGCGAATGCCGGCGATGCGTCCGCCTTCGATCGAGATCACGAGCGCAGTCGGATTGTCGAGCTGCCTGGCTCCGCGGCGCCCGCGGCCGCGGAACAGCGCGACGGCATGGCGGTCGCCGGCGACGACGTCGTCGAGCTCGAGATGGAACGTGCCGTCGGTGAGCGACATCACCTGGGCGAGAAACCCGAGAATCGCCGTCCTGCCTTCGTGACGTCCTGCGAGTTTGCCGTGCCGTCCGGGAAACTCCCACACCGCGTCGACGGGCACCGCGCGCTCGATCGCCGCCAGGTCTGCTTCGCGAAACGCGCGGAACATTTCGCGCACCAGCAGCGCATTGGGATGTTCGTTCATGGCTCCCCTCGCCGAAGTGCGACTCGTGCCGCACCGCGAGAAGGCAGGCTGCCGCCCGCGCCGCGCTGATGCCAGCCCTTTTACGCGATGACCGGTATCGACGACGCGCCCGCGACCGATGGTCGTTGCGCCTTCGCGTGCCGTGGCCGCCGCCCCGAAAAAAAACGCAACGAGCGGGCGAGGCCCCTTGCGCGACTGCCCTGCGTACTTACGTTTCTCGTGGAGAGAAAAACTATTCCAGGAGGTTTTCGGTAATGAGAGCGTTGATCAACAAAGTGCCGTCGCGGAACTTTTCCCCAGTGCACCGCGAGTTCGACGACCTGCTCGGTCGCTTCTTCGGACCTCGCAACGACTGGCTCGCGGGCGGGACGACGGGACGCTGGATTCCCCCCATCGAGTCCTTCCTGAGGGACGGCGAGATGGTGGTCCGGGTGGACGTGCCCGGAATCGACCCGGATTCTCTCGACATCTCGGTCGAGGGTGACCGGCTCACCGTCAAGGGCGAGCGCAGGAACACGCGCGAGGAAGAAACGGGCGGCCGTTCCTACCGCGAGGTGCTGTACGGAGCGTTCGAGCGGACGATCTCGCTGCCGTGGGACGTGGATTCGGACGCCATCAAGGCGTCCTGCAAGGATGGGGTGCTCGAAATCACGATGAAAGCACCCGAGAAAGTCGGCGCGAAGAGGATTCCCGTCGTTCACTGAAGGCAGGCGACTTAGAATCGGGAAGAGCGGCGTCCACCACTGGTGCAACGCCGCTCTCCTCGTTTGCGGCATCGCGAGCGGGGTGGGCAACGAAGGAATACGATGAGCCGGGATCTCCGCATTGGCGTGGCGCTCGGCGGTGGCGGCGCCGCGGCGCTGTCGTGCATCGGGGTCCTGGAGCAGCTGCTCGACGCGGGAATCGCGATCGACTGCATTGCCGGTACCAGTGCCGGCGCCATCGTCGGCGCGTCGGCCGCGGCCGGTCACCTTCGTGACCTGCACGAAGCAATGGCGTCGCTCAGCCGGGGTCGTTACCTCGGCCTGTTCGATCTGATTCTTTCCGGCGGCGGTCTTCTCGGCGGACGTCGCGGGATGGACCTGATCGCTCCGTACATCGGCGACGACATCGAGAACCTGCCGACTGCGTTTGCCGCTGTCGCCACCGATCTCGAAAGCGGCGCGGAAGTGATCCTCGACCGCGGTCCGGTCTACGACGCCGTTCGCGCGAGCATCGCGATTCCCGGCGTCTTTCGCCCTCATCGAATCGACGGGCGCTTTCTCGTCGACGGCGGCCTCTCCAATCCCATCCCCGTCAGTGTCGCGCGCGCACTCGGCGCGGATTTCGTGCTCGCGGTCAGCGTGCTCAGGATTCCGGGGCACGGGGAGGACGGCGCCGCGACCGCACTTGCCGGCGACGTCGATGTCGCCGAAGCCGCCGGACAGGACGGAACGCTGGCAGATGCAGCCACTGCCGATCACCTCGGCGTGCTGGACGTGCTCTCCAAGGGCAGCGCTGTCGTGCAGTCCCACATCGCTGCGGCGCGCCTGCGTGTCGATCCGCCCGACCAGGCGCTGTTCCTGGAAATGGAGAACATCGGCCTGTTCCAGCTGCGCCGCAGCGCCGAGGCCATCGAGAGCGGTCGCCAGGCGGCACTAGCCGCGATGCCGCAGATCCTCGCCGCGATCGAAGAGGCTCGCCGTGCCCGCGAGCATCCGATCCGCCACTGGATCAGCTCCGCGCTGGCAAGACCGCGCTCGATCTGAAACGCTCGGCGCATGGCGGACAAGCACCAGGGACACCACGGAAAGAAGAAGAAGCCGCGCCACAAGAAACCGGATCCCCAGGCTTCCGGCGAGTTGACGATGCTGTCAGGCCTGGCCGCGATGACGGGTGATGCCGCAGGCGGCGCGATCCGGTTCTTCCTGAAGGTCACCGGCGATCCACTCGGCCTGGAACCGCTGCTGTCGGGACCGGCGCATCCCGGCAAGCTGGCCCGCGAAGCGGGCAACTACGTTCGGGAGCTGCGCGAGCTTGCCGGCCTGACGATTTCGGATCTCGCGCGCGCCCTGGAACTGCGCGATTCGTCGTACCTCGAAGCCGTCGAGGCCGGCACCCAGACGCTGTCATTCGACCTCGTGCTCCGTCTTGCCGCGATCGTCGCGCGCAACGACCCTCTGCCCGCCATCCTCAAGCTGACGCGGACGAGCAACCCGGCAGTTGCGAAATTCCTCGAGGACTGGGGAGCCGGACGCCTGCCGCTGCAAATCGAGAGAGAACGCCAGTTCGTCAACCTGCTGCGAGGCAACGACGAAGCGCGCGACCTCGGCGACGAATCCTTCGAGCAGGTCCTCACCTTCACGAAAGCGGCGCTCGACAGCATTGTCGCCATCGCGGCCGAGTACGAGCACAAGTCGTGAGTCAGTCGCTCCGCATTGTCGTATCGAAGTAACGCCGCAGTCGCGGCCGAAGATCACCCGTGGTGGCCTGTGCGGCAAGTCCTCCGATATCGCTGCTGTTGCATGTGCTCCAGAACAGCGCGGGAGCGGCAAGTCTTCCCGCCCGTGCATCGGCCAGCAGGCAGGCCAGGGTCTTGGACGTGTACGTGAGGTCGAGCGAGAGGCCGTCCTCTGCAGCGATCGCCGCCGCCTCTTTTCCTTCGGACGTTTCGAGCGCGTAGAGCCCGCCGAAGAATTCGCTGCGAAAAACAATTCGATCCGCGGGGGCGGCGATGTCGGGAAACGACGGGTCGGCGTCGCGAAGCAACGCGATCGTCTTCCTCCATAACACGCCGGCGACGCGAGGATTGACGAACTGCTCATCGACGACGCGCACCGCATGGATTCGCGTCGGCCAACCGAGCACCGCCAGGCCGATGCCGAGGCCGACGACGGTGCCGAGACTGCCGCCGGCAGCGTAGATCACTGCGGGTCGTGGCAGCAGGCCCGCACTCACCTGCTCGTCGAGCTCGAATGCGGCATTGACGAAGCCGATCGTGCCGAGCGGCGACGAGCCGCCGGGCGCGATCACGTAAGGAAGACGTCCGTCACGCACCAGGCCTCGCGCCAGCGCCAGCACGGTTCCGGCGACGAGCGCAGCGCGGGATCCGAATTCGTGGATGTCGGCGCCAACCGCTGCGCTCACCAGCAGGTTGCTTCGCAGGTAGGCCGCGTTGTGCTGCGGCAGCAGCATCGAGATGCTGCGCACGCCGACAGATGCCGCGTGAATCGCCGTCGCCGTCGCGTGGTTGGATCCGGCGTATCCGAACGTCATCACGGCGCGGGCGCGTCGCGACAACGCGTCGCCGAGCAGGAACTCGAGCTTGCGGACCTTGTTTCCGCCGTAACGGGCGCTGCTCGGGCCGTCGTCCTTCAGCCAGAGCCCGCCGGCCCCCACCCTGTCCGCGACCGCCGTCATCGTGCGCACCGGCGTCGGCAGATCGGCCAGCGCGAGGTGGGCCAGGCGTTCCTGAACACGCGAAAAGCGCTCGAAAAGAGGGCGTCGCGGCTGCGGAATCATCGCCGTCCCCTCGAGGGGACCGTCCACGCGGCGGGGGCCGCCGCCCAATCACGACGAACGGCTCTTGCGCCAAGACCGCGCCTGCCGCCACACTCGTCGCCGGACTCTGGGGGACCCGTCATGACACGCACTGCGCTCGCCCTGCTGGCCGCGGCCGTCTTCTGCGCCGCGCCGGCTTTCGCTTCGACATACTACGTCGCGACCACCGGCAACGACACGCACGACGGCCTGTCGCCGGGAACTTCCTGGCTGACGCTCCAGCATGCCGCCGACACCGTCGCTCCCGGCGACACGGTGCACGTGGCCAACGGCAATTACACCGGATTCGACGTGCGCGTCGTCGCCGACGCCGCAGATCCGATCTCGTTCCTGGCCGACGGAAACAGCGTCGCGATCGTCGCCGACAACGACAAGACCCCCGACGGCATCAACATCGAGAATGCCGCCTACATCACCATCGACGGGTTCATCGTCAACGACAGGACTCGCGCCGGGATCCGCTCGGCCGTCTCGAACCACATCACCGTGCGCAACTGCCACTGCGGGCATAACGGCACCTGGGGCATCTTCACCGGTTTCGTCGACGACCTGCTGATCGAGAACAACGAGACCTACACGTCGCAGACCCAGCACGGCATCTACACGTCCAACAGCAGCTCGCGCATCACGATCCGCGGCAACCATGTCCACGACAACCATGCCGCCGGCATCCACATGAACGGCGACTTCTCCGAGAAACCCGGCGACGGCCTCATCCACGACGCGCTGATCGAGGACAACGTGATCCATGGCAACGGCGCCGGCGGCGGCTCCGGCATCAACATGGACGGGGTGATCGACAGCACGATCCGCAACAACCTGCTCTACGACAACCATGCGAGCGGGATCAGCGCCTACAAGATCGACGCTGCGCACGGTTCGACCAACGACGTCATCGTCAACAACACGATCCTCAACGCATCCGACTCGCGCTGGTGCATCAACATCAACACCGGCTCGACCGGCGCGACGCTGCGCAACAACATTCTTTACAACTACCATTCCTTCCACGGCGTGATCGCGATCGACACGACGAGCACGAGCGGCTTCTCGTCGGACTACAATTCGTTGATGGACCGCTTCACCATCGACGACAACATGAACACGGTCATCGACTTTGCCGCCTGGAAAATGCAGGGCTACGACGCGCACTCGTTCCTTGCCACGCCGGACCAGAATTTCTTCGATCCCACCTCGGACTTTCACCTGCTGCCGAATGCTCCCGCCATCGACTCCGGAACATCGACGGACGCGCCGAACAGTGACATCGCCGGAGACCCGCGGCCGGTCGGCAGCGGTTACGACATGGGGGCCTACGAGGCCCAACTCCCGGACTGCGGCGACGGGAACGTGGACGCAGGCGAGGTCTGTGGCGAGCCGTCTCTGCCTGCATGCTCCGACCCTTGCACGACGTGCCTCGGATGCACCTGCGCGCCGGCCACCCCGGTCTGCGGCGACATGGTCGTCTGCGGCAGCGAGCAGTGCGAGACCAATGCCGATTGCGGCGGCGGGAAGGTCTGCGACAGCTGCGCGTGCGTCAACCCTTCGATCTGCACGAGCGGCATCGATCTCACCGGTGCGCGCATGAAGGCGCGCGCCACTCCGTTCTCGTTCAAGCTCGGCGCGCAGGCGCTGATCCCGAAACCGTGGACAGGCGTCAACCCTGCGGCCAACGGCATCCGCATGATCGTCGATTCGCCGGCCGGCCCCGGACTTCTCGATGCGACGTTGCCGGGCGGCGCCGCGTGGAAGACCAACAGCGCGGCAACCGCGTGGTCTTACACGGATGCGACCGGCGCTGTCGCAGGCATCACAAAGGCCGTCGTCAAGGATCGCAGCAGCGTCCAGGACGGGCTGCTGCGCGTGACGATCAAGGGCAAGAGCGCGGGATCGGCAACGCTTCCGGATCCGGCGTCGGTGCGCACGACATTGGTGCTCGGCGACAGTGACGAATGTGCGCTGCTCGACTGGAACGGGCCCTCCGATGCGTCGCCGGCCTGCAGCGGCAGCAGCAGCCTGCTGAGCTGTCGCTGACCTCACCCCCTTGCGCCGACGCGGACTGGAACCAAAGGCCGCGCTGCGCTAGCCCTTGGTGCAGGGGCTCGCACGCGCCGGGCTCCGGCACCGGCGCGAGGAAAACCCGCGCCCGCGCCGCGGTCGCCGCGAGGGCTGTCGCGGTCGTCGCGTCGCGCCGGCGCGGTGAGATCCGGACGCCTTGGCCGACCGGCGCATAGCGGGGAGGTGAACATCGCGGGAAAGGAGCTCGCGCACCATGACTGCGACGATCCTGAACACCAGCCACGCCGGCTTTGCCTCTGTGACGCTCGTGTCGCCCGACGCGAGACTGCGTGCCGCCTTCATACCATCGCTCAACATGCTCGGCTGTTCGCTCGAGTTCGACGGCGAGGAGCTGCTGCATCTTCGAGCGGGCGTCCAGGCTTATGCCGACAGCCGCAAGACCTGCGGCATTCCGCTGCTGCACCCGTGGGCAAACCGCCTGGCGGGCAACCACTACCGCATCGGCGGCCAGCACGTCGCGCTCGTTGACGACAGGCACACGATCCCGCGCGACGCCAACGGGCTGCCGATTCACGGCCTGCTGTCGGGGCGCACGCCATGGAGCGTTACCGAATCGACTACCGACAATGCCGCGGCGCTCGATGCGCGGTTCGATTTCTCGTCGTCCGATCTGCTCGCGAATTTTCCTTTTCCTCATCTGCTGCAGATGCACGTGCGGGTGCGCGACGGGGAGCTCACGATCTCCACGGTGCTGACGCCGACTTCCGAACGCTCGGTGCCGGTATCGTTCGGATATCACCCGTACTTTCGCATCCCTGCAGTGCAGCGCGAGGACTGGGTGGTCACTCTTCCCGTTCGAAAGCACCTGATCCTCGATGCCATGTCGATACCGACGGGACGCACCGAAACGGTGGAGATCGAGACGGCTCCCCTCGGCGAGCGTGCGTGGGACGACTGCTTCACGTCGATTGTCTCGCCGGGCGTGTTCGCGATCGAAGGCGGCCGGCGGCGAATCGAAGTCGAGCTCGGCCGCGGCTATCCCTTCGTGCAGCTCTTCGCGCCGTCAGGATCGGATTTCCTGGCAATCGAGCCGATGACGGCACCCGCCAACGCGCTGGTCAGCGACCACCTCGACCTCGGGGTGGCCCCGCACGGGGACCGCTTCGAAGCGACCTTCACGATCCGCATGCATTGATACCTGGGGAGTAATGGGGTCAGGCACCATTCCTCTGGTGCCTGACCCCATTCCTCTGGTGCCTGACCCCATTCCTCTGGTGCCTGACCCCATTCCTCTGGTGCCTGACCCCATAACTACTCTGTCATTGGTGCGCGGCACTGGGGTGGCAGGTCGGCGAGGTTGCAGGAGTCGTGGAGGCAGGTGAGGGCGAGGTTCTGGCAGGTGCGCACGTCCTGGCGCAGTGCGGTGCGGCAGGGCTTGATGCAGCTCTGGAACTGGGCCCGGGCCTCGAGGCAGATCGATGAGCTCTTGTCGCCGGCGCAGGCGAGCTTGGCGGACGCCGCCAGCGTCAGGCAGTTCTGCGTGGTGGAGCAGTCGACGAACGCGGAGTGCGCGTCGGCCAGGCACGTGTGAAGGGCCGTCATGCAACTCTCCACGCAGTCGGCGTTGACCGCCGCGTCGGCGCCGACGCTCGCGGCTCGCGCCGTTATCGGCAGCAGCAGTTGCGCGGCGAGCAGTGCGGCCACTCCGACCGCGCCGAACGCGATGGCAACGAGCTTCGTGTTGCGGTCGATGTCGCTTTTTCTCGGCATTACGCTCTCCTTCGTTTTACGCGGATCGCACGCCACCCTTCGGCGCATGCGTTTCGCGTTCAACGGGGCGTGAGCACAACGTGCTTCGCAGCGGTCGAAAGCAACGCCGGCCCAACCCGCCCGGGTAAGCCCGGGCGCTTCCCATTGAGGAAGGGGCAGGAAGGATCAGCAAGGACGCGAGCCGGAATGCGGCGGCCGTCTCACGCATGCGGGGGCAGAAACATCGCGCAACCGCGTGCGCGAGGGCGCATTGTCACTCAGTCGGCGCGACCCTCGAACGTGTGCGGGTCCGACGCCTTTGCGGGAGCGCTGAACGTCGATTGCCAGCAGTTGCCGCCACTGGCGCGAAGCTGGACGACGAGCGGCTCTTTAGCCGGCAGTCCGCCGATGTGCAGCAGTCCCGCCGTCGCCGACGCGGTGATTTTTGCCTTGCCGTCGTCACCGGCACGCAAGAGCAGCCTCGCGCTGCTCGTCGTGCCGTCGCTGGAGTCGACGTGATGATTGTAACTGTAGCCGGTCTTCGCCGCTCGCCAGCACGACTTCGAGCCGCAATCATCGGCGGGCGCGTAAACTACCGCTGCAATCGCCGTGTTCGTCGAATCGTACACGCAAAGCTCGTAGCTCGTGGCGTTGGCAGGATCGCCGAAGTCGGCGATCGTCGTCTGCTCGCCGGCCGACCATTTCCACGCCAGCGAATCCTGGGAATTGTCGTCCTCGTCCGCGAGCGAGAGCTGGCCTTTGCCGGCGGCCACGGAGCCGCGGCAGTCGCTGCGCGGGCCGCTCGAGCACGGCGGAGGAGGAGGCGTTACGCTGATCGTCACGGTGGCAGGCTGCGATTCGGTGGTGCCGTCGCTTACGGCGTACGTGAACGAATCGCTGCCGGTAAAGCCGGGATTCGGCGTGTAGACGACCGTCGCCGTGTCGGTATCGGGCATGCCCGGCGTGCACGCGCTGTCGGAAATCGCGCCGAGCTGCCCCGACGCCGGCGCTGTGACGATCCGGAACGTCAGCTCACAGGTGTCGTAGTCAGCGCCCGACAGCGTCACACCCACCGATCCGTTCTCGACCACCGTCGCCGACGAAGACGAAGCCTGCGGCGGCGCACCGGCCGGCAGCGACTTCATCGGCACCGCGACGACCTGCAGCGGGATGCGCACGTTGTTCGCGTATCTCTCGCCGACGTTGGTCGGCTGCGAAGTCGGCGCCGCGAACTGCCACTGCATCGCGTCGATTTCGTCGGTCGGCTCCGGCGAGAACAGGTTGTCCGAGTCGCCGGTGACGAAATAGTGCACGCCGTGGGTTCCCCAGGCTCCCTGGCGCTGGCGGCACGTCAGCTGGTCGTAAGGAGTACCGCCGTTTTCGGCCGAATATCCCGCCGTCACGCGCGGGTCGGTGCTCGACTCGCCGGGCCACGGACGCTGCACCGGGTCGTCACCGGTGCCGTCGTCGAGGCACGCATCGTCGCGGTAGTAGGGAACCACCGCGGAGTTGACGAGAGACGTCGCGCCCTTGAGCTCGATGATGTAGACGAGCGAGCCCGTGTCGGCCACGCCGGAGACTTCCTCCCAGTTGAGGATCGCCGACGGCACGTTGAAGCTCGGATCGGGAATGTCGAAGAACGCCGGCATTCCATCGATGGCGTCGATGTTGCCGGTGTCGTCGTTGACGCCGTCGATGTCGACACCGTCGGGCTTCAGCGTGTTGTAATACTTGGCGGCCACTCCGGCGTTGTAGTCCCACGACGTGTACAGGCCGTCGGGCGGAATCGGGTGCACGCGCACGTGGTAACGGTACGTGATCGCGTCGCGGTAGAAGGACTCGGTCTTGGTGACGTTGGTGCCCGAATCGGCGCCCCAGACTTCGCGGATCGCCCGCACCGGGCCCGTCTTCTCGCCGAGCAGCGAAGAGTTCGCCTCCCAGTTCACCTGCTCGTCCTCGAAGCCGACGACCGAAATCGTCGAATCCGGCGACTGCTGGAACGCCCGGCCTTTCCAGCGATCGATGAGGTCCGCTCCGTAGACGCCGGGCTGGTCCGGCTTGGCCACGTGCATCTCGCGCACGAGCCAGCGGCCGGTGGCGCGCCACTGGTAGCTCGCGGTGCTCACGGTGACGCCGTCGCGGGGGAAACGGTCGGTGGACAAGCGCTCGCCGGTGTTCGGGTCGCAGACCGGTCCCGACAGGTTGGGTCCGTAGCCGGTGTTGCTCGTGCCGATTTTCTGCGGATCGTCATCGGCGAAGAAATAACGGTCGATCCACTGGTCGGCGTTCGCGTCGCGCTGGTAGGAGACCATTCCGTTGTCGGCGTGGAACGAAGACCCGCCGGATCGAAGCGCGAGATAGACGAACTTCGGAGTCGTCGGTGCGAGCGGATCGATGACGGCAACGGCGACGGAGTCCTGCACGTCGGGCGGCATCGACACACCGGCCGGCGCTGCCGGCCCCGCATCGGAGGCCATGAAGACGATCTCGTCGTCGTCATCGAGAGTGGGAACCGGATCGGGTGTCGCGGTCTCTCCGGGCGGGTAGTCGGTGGTGCAGGTGCCGGCCGTCTTCTTCCAGCTCTCGACGTCCCACGCGTACGTCATCTCCTTGTCGGTGCCGGAATAGATCCCGAACGACGAATTGATGTTCGAGAGGCAGTACGGCATCACCTCGTCGACTTGCACGGGAATCTCGTCGAACGAGGAGCCGCTCCAGCGAAACGCGGCGATATCGGACGGCGCAACGCCGCTGCGCTCATCGGGCGGAACGATGATGGTGCCGTTGTGGGCGTCGCGCTCGCCGATCAGGGCGCCCGACGGATACGGGGCACAGACGATGGTGGCGGGAAGGCGGGACCATGCGGGAAGGTCGGCGCCAGT